>NZ_CP142017.1 GCF_035666175.1 Riemerella anatipestifer | reverse complement strand
TTATATCGTTTTATAGCAAAAACAATATACTGATTTTCAGTCTAATAAACAACTCTTGTTTTTTTCATTTCATAATGCACAACGGGTTTTTTAATTATTTTTTTAAATTTGGGCTGAATCTTTAAAAGTAATATTATGAATAGAAAATTTTATTATGCTTTAGGTGTTTATGCATTGATGTCTGTTTTCGTTTCTTGTAATAGAAATGCTAGTGAATCAGACATTATTATTAAAGAAGAAAAATTAGGAATTGATAACATTAAAGTCATCGAAGGACTGAGAAGTTCTAAGAATAAGATGACCAGTTTAAAATTTACAAGAGGATTTACTGTTTTATCAGATGATAAAAATTCAACAAATATTAGTCTTAAGGATATTGAAAATAAGTATCGTGAAAATCTAGAAATAATAAATAATGAAACTGGTCTAGATTTGAAATATAATGAGGAGGAATTTAAAATTATGTTATCGTCTCTTAAAGGAGACTTTTTAAAAGATGGTTTTGTTATTTCAGGTGAAACATATGATAAAAATTTATCCGAGATAAGAAAAAATGGTTCTGAAGAACTTTTTTACGAAACGAATCAAATATTGAGAAAGGTATATTCTAATAATAGTGAATTTGTAGAGTATGGTAGGGGTATAACTAGAGGTTGTGCTTTGGCTTTAGCTGGAAACTTCCTTTCAACTTTAGGATTGTCTGCTTGCGCTACAGGCGTAGGATGTCCAGTAGCTATTGCAGCTAAAGTAGTAGCTATGGCAAGTGTAGCAGATGCTTGTATGTAATCGAGAAGAAATATGGAAAATATATTAAAAAACAAAAATTTTTTTTACATACTTTTATTTTTGACTCTAATAATAGAGATTATACTTATTGTTTTATTTGTGAACAAAGATGTAAGTGTTCTATCTTTTGTTTTGATAGGACTTTCTAATTTAGGTATTATGATTTCATCTTTTCTAAATATTAAGAAAATTATTAAAAATAAGTAGGCAATAAAGTATTTCATCATTTTAAAATAAAAAAGTACCCTTTAGGGTGCTTTTTTATATATTCAAAGTAAGTGATAGTGATTAGGTTTTGTTTAATCCTTTTTCTTTTGCTTCAATAAAATTCCTTTCTCGGAATGCTCCAATTAATTTTTCGTGGATATCCAATTGTTTATTATAAGATAGTCTGAAGTATTCTATTTGTGTTTTTAGGCTTTCCAAGTGCTCGTTAGATAATTTAATTTGTTCCTTTAGAAATGGGTACTCAGTAATTCTTTTTTTAAACTCTTGATATTCCTCTTCTGTAAAATATTCTATATGAGGAAACTCTTCATCTTTATCTTGTTGTTTGGTGTCGTTGCTTGTCGTTGAAATATCGTATTTGTGTCGCGATGCGAGGAAAATAACGACATCTTCTGGAATTGAAAATCCTTTATTATCTGTATTTGATATATTGTCGCTTAGTGTCGCTATTTGTCGCTGGACTGTCCTTTCGCTGACGCCAAAAAGTTTAGCTATTTCTTTTGTTGTATATTTTTTCATTATTCTTTGATTGGTAAAATTCCTTTTTTCTGATAGACACCGACTAAATATCCTATAGAATTTCTTACAGATAATTTTTTAGTTTTTATTTTCTCATTCAATTCAGCAATGAGAATGTCAAAATTAGATTCTTTTTCTTTATCTGATATGATATTTGCTTGTTCTTCGCTAAATCCATAAGCCATTAATTTAGATATAAATTTTTGTATTTCTAGTGGTTTGTTGAAATCAATCTCTAATTGTTTAAACTTTTGGTTATTAATATGAAGAGTAATCCAATGGAAAGACCTCCCCCTTTTTTTTAGTTCAAAATCAAGTTCAATATCTGTATTTTCAGAAATTTGTTCCCTTGCTACATCTAGAACAAATTTTTTAAAGTCGGAAATCCTTTCAAACTGTTCATTTCCTTTTTTATCAATTAAACCAAGCATCTTCTTTAGTTCTTCAATTTCAAAGCGTTTAATTCCAACGCTTCTCCACTGACACGCTATCGCGTATAAACGTTTTGCATACTTGGAAGAACAGTTTAAAACAGATTTTAATTGCATTGAAGTAAAATTGTTTTTTAAATCAAAAAAGTAGGGCATTGCCTCGTCATTTAATTTAACTGTAAAACTTCCAGTTCCTTTTAAATATTTCACACGAGAAAATAACCAAAGTTGTTCAAAACTTTCAGGTGTTTCTATTTCAAACATTCTAGAACCTATGTTTTCAGTAGATTCTCTAAGTTGTTTTAAGTTCCATTTACGCCCTGTAATTATTTCTATATCTTGAACGTGAATATTATATTCCAATTTGTCTTTTTCTAATCCAGAAAGAACCATAAAAAGAATATCTAACATACAAGCCGAGTAATCATACCGTCCCGAAGTTATTACATTATGTTGATAAATTAATTTATCTTCCTTTTTTATATCCATTAATTCCATAAAACAATGGTTTTGTAGTTGATAATGTAAATATAAAAAATAAAAACGATATTTTAAAACAATACTCGTTTATTATACTCGTTTTTAGCTTATAAAAACTCGTTTTTAGCTTATAAAAACTCGTTTTTAGCTTATAAAAACTCGTTTTTAGCTTATAAAAACTCGTTTTTAGCTGTGTAATATATTGTTTATTAGTTGTATACAGTTGCTTAAATATAAAAAATGTAAAAAATATTTTAAAAAAATAACGTTAGAGAAATTTAATGGAATAAATGGAGCTGAAAAGCGACATTTTGACAGAAAATTTCTTTTGAGGGTGGTGAAGAAAACGAAAAAACGAAAAAGAAGTTTAAAGAGAACCAAAGGGGGGGTGTTATGTGTAGCATAATATATATTTAATTGAATAATAATCAATGTTTTAAAAAAAATAATTAGATTTGTAAATAAAATTCAGATATGAATACATCAATAATCACAGCAGAAATAAAAACTTCGGATGTACCATTGTTTAAAGAATTATTGAAAAAATTCAAAGCAAAATCTATAAAAGTGGAGGAAAAAGACCCTACGAAAATGACAAAAGAAGAGTTCTTTGCTAAAATAGATAAAGCACGGCAAGAACCTACAAAAAGAATGACAAGGGAGGAACACAAAGCATTTTTAGGGATATGAGTTACGTATTTTACAGATACATTTTAATACTTAATTTATATAACGATACGAAGAGAGAGGTCTGCCCCCATAAATAGGTGGGAGTCTTTGTAATAATTCAATAATGTACTTCCTGAAATATAACCTCTACAAGCGTTCTAAAAACCTTAACTTTATAAAAAAATAGATATGGAAATGATACAACCACAATTTATAACAGATAGTGCAGGGAAACAACTAGCAGTTATTTCAATAGCTGATTACAATGATTTATTAGCCAAATCAGAGTTATATGATACGGTAAATACCTCTGTTTATAATATCCCAAATGACCATAAGGAAGAGATAAAGCTAGGTCAAGAAGATATTAAAAATGGGAAGTATAAGGCTAATGATGATGTTAGAACCAATGCTCTAAGATTATGCACGAAATAATTTGGTCAAATAGGGCAGAACAAAAATATAACGAGGAGCTTCTATATTGGCTCAACAGAAATCAATCTAATGAATATCCTCTTAAAATAATCAATGAGGTAGATAGAGTAGAAAAAATTCTGATTAACAATCCCTATATCGGAAGGGTCACAGATGTTAAAGACATTAGATTTTTTCCTATACTTAGAAAGTTTTTGTTGTATTATCAAGTTACTGAAAACATTATCCATATCTTAGCCTTTATCAATGCTGACACAAATGAGCGTTTATAAAACGTTAACTTTGTTGTGAAAATATTCAGATATGAATACATCAATAATCACAGCAGAAATAAAAACTTCGGATGTACCATTGTTTAAAGAATTATTGAAAAAATTCAAAGCAAAATCTATAAAAGTGGAGGAAAAAGACCCTACGAAAATGACAAAAGAAGAGTTCTTTGCTAAAATAGATAATGGTTTAACGGAATATGAAAACGGAAAATCAAAGGAGTTTAAAACTTTTAAAGAGTTCCAAAATTATATTTCCAAATGAGTAGTTATAATATAGTTTTAACGGAACAGACTGAAAAAGGCTTAAATAATTTGAGTAAATCAGAGCTTACAGTTTAAAAAGCTATATATTTAATTGAATTTCAATAATATCCACATCAGGAATAGGAAAGCCTGAGCCGTTGAAAGGTAATAAAACAAGGGTTATATTCTCGGAGAATAACAAAAAACATTATGTAACTTTGTAGAAAATACTAAAATGGAAAAAAAAGATAATACCTTTAAAATAGGAGACTTAGTTATGGTTTCTCCAGATTTAACATTATTAAATGATTGGATAGTGGGAAAAGTTATTAAGATTAGAAATAATCCTTTTGTAGGGATTGAAATAGCAATAGAAGATGACAAAGGAAGAATTTTTTTCGGAGAAAAAAATTATTTTAAACTTCAAAAAGAGAATGATTTATGTACGCGATAACTTTTGATATGGTTATCTCTGATTTGGAGAAATATTATGGGAAACCCTATAACAATGCTTACTATGAAATTTCAAATATTTTGCAAGAGTTTGGATTTTTCAGAACGCAAGGGAGTGTTTACTTAAATAATAATTCTGATATGGCTAATCTTATGGAAGCTATACAAACACTTTCAGAGGTGGAATGGTTTGCAAATTCAGTTAGGGATATAAGGGGATTTAGAGTAGAAGACTGGAGTAATTTTACAAAGCTAGTAAAAAGAAAGGCGACTAATTAATAAACTCACATAGGTAGTAATTATATTTAAAATTACTAATACCAAAAGGTAATGAATTTCCTAATTTTAAACCTCATTAACAATGTATGCTATTTTATTTGAGTTAGATACTAATTGTTTAAATGATAATTATGAGGGAAATACTTATCATAATTCGTACAAGTTAGTAAATGATTTTATGATTGAAAACGGTTTCACTTGGAAGCAAGGAAGTGTTTACTTTGGTGGAGCTAATATTGACGCTGTGACTTGCGTTTTAGTAGTTCAGAAATTATCCAAAAAATACCCTTGGTTTTCTAATTGTGTAAAAGATGTAAGAATGTTAAGGATAGAAGAAAATAATGATTTATTACCTGCTATATCCTAATTAATTAAAATATATAATTATGATTAACAAGAACTTAAAGTTATTTTACTTTAAATACATCAAAAATACAATAGAAACTAAAACCCTCAAAAAAATAATTAGGGCTTTAGGTGGTAAAAATATTGAAATTACGAATAAATTAGAAGAAGAATTTGATAAATTTAGAACCCGTTGTGCATTATGAAATGAAAAAAACAAGAGTTGTTTATTAGACTGAAAATAAGTATATTGTTTTTGCTATAAAACGATATAAATGAACAACATAGAGCAAATATATGAAAGAATTTTGGAAGTTTTAGGACTTTTTTCAGAAAATCAACTGATTAGTTATCAGAGAAGAACACCTAAAATGAGCGATTTAGAAGTCATAAGTCTTAATATTACTGCTGAATACTTGAGTATTGATAGCGAATTACAGTTCTTTAGAAAATTGCCAAACTCTCTGATAAACAAAATTGAAAGAAGTGTTTACAATAAGCGAAAACGAAGACTATCCCTACAAACAGAGCAAATTAGACAGCGTATTTCGATGGAGTTCAATGAGTTTGAAGATATTTTTATCGTTGATAGCATGCCAATGAAAGTTTGTGAAAACGCTCGTTCTACTCGTTCAAAAATTTGTAAAGAGCAATCCTATTCTTCACCAACATATGGTTATTGTGCTTCACAGAAATTATATTTCTATGGCTATAAACTACACGCAGTATGTTCTTTAAATGGTGTGATTAAGAATTTTGATATAAGCCCTGCATCCGTTCACGACATCCACTATTTAAAAGATATTGGTGAGCAAATGCGAAACTGTACTTTAATTGGAGATAGAGGCTATTTATCAGCAAAAGTTCAAATAGATTTATTTAACTATGCTAATATTAAATTAGATACACCAATGAGAAGTAATCAGAAAGATTATATTCCTCAATTTTCATTGTACAAGAAAAAGCGAAAACGAATTGAGATATTTTTCTCTCAACTTTGCGACCAATTTATGATTAAAAGAAACTATGCTAAAACTTTTGAAGGCTTTAAAACAAGGATAATCAGTAAAATAACCGCCGCAACGGTTATTCAATATATCAATAAATTTATCTTCCAAAGAAAATTAAATCATCTAAAAATCAGTATTATTTAAAATGCACAACGAGTATACCAAATATAGAACAAATACCAGCAACAGCAAGAAGTAATAAGATTGCTACAATTTTTGGAGTACAAGATTTTAGTCAGTTAGTAGATAATTATGGACAGTATAAAGCTCAAATTATTCTTGCCAACTTAGGGAATCAATTTTTTGGTAGAGTAAGCAATGGTAAAACTGCTGAAATGGTACAAAAATTATTTTCAAAAGAGGATAGAATATTTGTCAATAAGAATATGGGAACAGGAACAGGAGGAACAATTATACATACACAAAGTAATCAAAGTAGAGGGACATCTGAGACCGTACAGGAAAGGGATAGAGTAAAGATAAGTGATTTAATAAATCTAAATCCAGGGGAGTTTTATGGAATCATAGCAGAAGGAAAGCCAAAAGAGTTTTTAAAAACACAATTTTTAGAGTATTTCATAGATAATGAAATAAATAGAAAACATATTACTACCATTCAAGAAATGAATGATAATTATTTTAGAATTATTGAAGAAGCCAAATCATTATTAGAATAAGCATATGAGAAATAAAGATTTGTATGTAATTGAATTAAAAAATAAAATTAAAGTTGGAATTACATATGATTTTACTAGAAGATATTCAAATATTAAAAACACAGCTGGAATTAAGGATAATGAGGTAATAAATACTTTTTATTATCCTGATTTAAGTTTGATGGAATCAAGGATAAAAGTACTTTTTAAAAAAAATAAGATAGCAGGAGAATGGTTTTATAAAAAAGATATTGTTTTAGAATTTATACAAAATCTTAAAAGGGGAGAAATTCCAAATGTGGAGCTTTTAAATAAGTTAAAAAATAAAACCATTGATATATCAAAAATAGGAAATTATGAGAATGAAGAATATACTATTTTAAAAGAGAATGCAGTTAATCTTTTAGCAAAAATAAAATCTGAAAGATTAGGAATAGGTTATCCTGATAGTGTTGATATATCAACATTCATGAAAAATAAAAAAGCAAACTATAGAAATATGCTTTATTTGGCAGATGATGAATTTCTATTTTTTGAGAGAAAACCCAAATTTGAAATTGAGGTTATAAAAGAAAGTCAAATGATAGAATGTTTGAGAATTATAAAGAATTCTATCTCTAATAATAACATAAAATTCAAATTACAAGACTACATAGACTCTATTTTTGCTAAAAGTGATATTTATTTTGAAAAATCTATTAATATAATAGATTCCTTTTTTTTTCAAAAAGATGAAAAAAAAGCACTAGGTTTTTTATTAGAAGAAAAAATAACTAATCAAAATGTTAAAATTAATTTTAATGAGGAAAATAATTTATATTCTTTTGAAAATAAATTTGAAGAACTAAATCAAGTAGAACAAATTTTTTTAAAGAAAACTACTAATAGTAATTTAGAAATTGATGTATTTGGATTAATTAGCTTTGATTATAAGGATAGATATTGTTTTTGTCATTTTGATGTTTGGAATTATCTTAGAGTATTAAACTTTTTTTCTATTAAAAAAATTGATGTTAATGAAATTAGAATGTTCTATAACAATACTTTAAAATATAAAGAACATTATGTTTTTAGATTTAAGTATCATTTATTAAACTATGAAGAAAAAGAATTTATTAAAACTTTAGAAATTGAAGATATTTCTTTTTGGTATTTATGTTTTAACAACGATGGAGTTAAATATTACTGTATTTATGATGATGAGTATAGAGAACAGATATTAGAGGATTTAAATATTGATTTTATAGAAGAATATTAGTATATTTGATGGGTCGGTGAGGAAGAACAAAGAGGCAACGTGAGGACGACCTTGAGAAGCGCCAAATCCGATGAATATACCGAATAGGTTTAAGAAGGCATCTATATATTTTAGATGTCTTCTTTTCGTTTTGGAGCTTTGGAGTTGTATTTTTTATATAATTCATACATTGCACCCCCTAGACTTCTAAATTTCTACTTTTATTAAGTAGATAATCCGTTTATACCCTAAAAAAAATTCAAAAATTGCACTTTAATATACTTTAAATAAAAGTATATTAAATATTATAATTCAGATGATTAATAAATATAATAATCTATTCGGGTATTCAAAAAAAGCTAAAAAAACCTTACTCCGTTTGTTTTATAGAACATTTTAAAATGTCCTTTTAAGCTAATGGAATAAATTATTGATTTGCATTGTATATAAAGCTATTTAAGCAAAACAAACTTTCACTATATAGCATATTACATTTGTATAAAATTTTAAATATGAAAAAAATAAAATATTTAGATGTATCTCCTACTACTTTCGGAATAGTAGTATTAGTGGTTTTTTTATTGGCTTATACGGTAAGAATAAAGAAAGATGTAGCATTTATAATTCCAAATTATATTATATTCAAAGCAAGCGATTAGGTTTTGTTTAATCCTTTTTCTTTTGCTTCAATAAAATTCCTTTCTCGGAGTACTCTGACTATGATAAATGTTATAGCGTGCTATACCTTTGTCGGAGGTTAAGATAAAAATATGAAAAGAAATTAAACTTTCATATTGACAGACTTTTTAATTACTCGTTGTGCATTTTAAATAATACTGATTTTTAGATGATTTAATTTTCTTTGGAAGATAAATTTATTGATATATTGAATAACCGTTGCGGCGGTTATTTTACTGATTATCCTTGTTTTAAAGCCTTCAAAAGTTTTAGCATAGTTTCTTTTAATCATAAATTGGTCGCAAAGTTGAGAGAAAAATGTCTCAATTCGTTTTCGCTTTTTCTTGTACAATGAAAATTGAGGAATATAATCTTTCTGATTACTTCTCATTGGTGTATCTAATTTAATATTAGCATAGTTAAATAAATCTATTTGAACTTTTGCTGATAAATAGCCTCTATCTCCAATTAAAGTACAGTTTCGCATTTGCTCACCACTATCTTTTAAATAGTGGATGTCGTGAACGGATGCAGGGCTTATATCAAAATTCTTAATCACACCATTTAAAGAACATACTGCGTGTAGTTTATAGCCATAGAAATATAATTTCTGTGAAGCACAATAACCATATGTTGGTGAAGAATAGGATTGCTCTTTACAAATTTTTGAACGAGTAGAACGAGCGTTTTCACAAACTTTCATTGGCATGCTATCAACGATAAAAATATCTTCAAACTCATTGAACTCCATCGAAATACGCTGTCTAATTTGCTCTGTTTGTAGGGATAGTCTTCGTTTTCGCTTATTGTAAACACTTCTTTCAATTTTGTTTATCAGAGAGTTTGGCAATTTTCTAAATAACTGTAATTCGCTATCAATACTCAAGTATTCAGCAGTAATATTAAGACTTATGACTTCTAAATCGCTCATTTTAGGTGTTCTTCTCTGATAACTAATCAGTTGATTTTCTGAAAAAAGTCCTAAAACTTCCAAAATTCTTTCATATATTTGCTCTATGTTGTTCAT